>NC_017261.1 GCF_000225465.1 Buchnera aphidicola str. Ua (Uroleucon ambrosiae) | reverse complement strand
TTAATTATTAGATTCAAAAACTCTTCGGTTTAAAATAAAATCAGGAACTCGTGTTTCATAATTTTTTATATGATCTAAATGTTTCATAGTTAAATCAATATTATCTAAATTACTTGAAAAATATAAAAGATGAGAAGCTTCTAAATGAAAGTAAAATACCTGTTCTCCAAAAATAATTTTTTGATCAGTTAAATTAATTTTAAATTTAGCACCGGGATTTAAATTTACAAAATCAAAAAGAACATTAATTTTAATTTGTTCTAAATTAATTAAAAGAAGTTTGTTATTTAAACTGTTACTATAAAATATATCAGAAAAACTTGGCGCAATTATAACTTTAAATCCATAATCAAGCAAAGACCATACTGCATGCTCTCTTGATGAACCACATCCAAAATTTTCTCCAGTTAATAAAATATTAGCATGAGTATAAATTTTTTGATTTAAAACAAATTTCTTATTTTTTAACAATTGTTTACTATCAATAAAACGCCAATCATGAAATAAAAATTTCCCCAAACCCTTTTTACTAACATGTTTTAAAAATTGTTTTGGAATAATAATATCAGTATCTATATTTGAAAAATTTAAAGGAACAACAACACCAGTATGTTCAATGAATTTAAACATATTTAATTATTCTCACTATTATATAAATTTCTAACATCAAAAAATTTACCATATATAGCAGCAGCAGCTGCCATTATAGGACTTACTAAATGTGTCCTACCGCCTCTCCCCTGCCGACCTTCAAAATTTCGATTACTAGTAGAAGCACAACGTTCACCGAAATTTAATCTATCTTTATTCATGCCTAAACACATAGAACAACCGGGTAATCGCCATTCAAATCCTGAATCAATAAAGATTTTATCTAAACCCTCTTGTTCAGCTTTCCTTTTTACTGATCCTGAACCTGGAACAACAATTGCTTTTACATGTTTTGCAATTTTTCTATTTTTAAGTATCTTTGAAGCAGCTCTTAGATCTTCTATACGGGCATTTGTACAAGATCCGATAAACACCCTATCAATAGAAATATTTGTTAAATAAGTATTTGACTTTAATCCCATATATTCACAAGCAGATTTAGCTGACTCTTTTTTTAATAGAGAATTTATATTATTATAATCTGGTATTTTTTCATCAATTGATATAACCTGATCGGGATTAGTCCCCCAAGTAATTTGTGGTGCTAAATTTGAAATATCTAAAGTAATACATTTATCAAAATGTGCATTTTTATCTGATTTCAAAAATTTCCAATAATCTAAAGATTTTTCCCAAAATAAACCAGAAGGTGAATAAATTTTATCTTTTAAATATTTATATGTAATTTCATCGGGCGCAATTAAACCAGATTTTGCGCCCATTTCAATAGCCATATTACATATGGTCATTCTCTCTTCCATACTTATATTTTTAATAACATCTCCACAAAATTCAATTACATAACCAGTACCACTAGATGATCCTAATTGTCCTATTATAAATAATATAATGTCTTTTGCAGTTACAAATTTAGGAATTTTTCCTATAATTTCAACTTTCATATTTTTAAAACGTTTTTGTTTTAATGTTTGTGTAGCAAGAACATGTTCAACTTCTGAAGTTCCAATACCGAAAGCTAAAGCACCAAATGCACCATGAGTCGATGTATGAGAATCACCACATACAATTGTCATACCTGGTAATGTCATCCCTTTTTCAGGAGCAATAACATGAACTATCCCTTGATTAGGATTATTTATATCGTATAATGGTATATTAAAGTCTCGACAATTTTTAATTAATTGCTCCATTTGTTTTTTTGCCATAGATCCAGATGCACTAATACTTTGAATTTTTGTTGAAACATTATGATCCATAGTTGCAAATGTTTTTTTTGATTGTCTTACTTTACGTTTTTTACTACGCAATGCATCAAATGCCTGAGGAGAAGTAACTTCATGAAGTAAATGCAAATCTATATATAAAATAGATTCCCCGTTTTTATCTTCATAAACAACATGCGAATCATATATTTTTTGATATAATGTCTTACTTGTCATTTTATTCACCACTAATTAAAGTATTAGCAATAACATCACCCATTTCATTTGTTTTTAAATAGTTATTATTATTTGATATATCGGCTGTTCTATAACCTTTTTTTAAAACAGAAATAACAGATTGATCAATTTTATCTGCTATTTTTTTTAAATTCATACCGTATCTAACTAACATAGAAACTGAAAGAATTTGAGCAATAGGATTAGCAATATTTTTACCTTCTATATCAGGTGCTGATCCACCTGCAGGTTCATATAAACCAAATTTTTTTTCATTTAAACTAGCTGATGGTAACATTCCAATTGAACCGGTAATTATAGCGCATTCATCAGAAACAATATCTCCGAAAAGATTAGAACATAACAATATATCAAATTGATTAGGATCTTTAATAATTTGCATCGTAGCATTATCAATATATAAATGAGACAAATGAACATCAGGATAATTTTTAGAAACTTTTTGAACAGTTTCTCTCCATAAAACAGAACTATTTAAAACATTTGATTTATCTATAGAACAAACTTTATAATTTCTAGTCTGAGCTAATTGAAAAGCTAAATGAGCAATTCTATTAATCTCATAATCATAATAAATTTCAGTATCAAAGGCATATTCAATATTATTTTTTTTTAAACGACCAGTAGGTTTTCCAAAATAAATCCCCCCTGTTAATTCTCTAATACATAATATATTAAAACCATTTTTTATAATGTCAGAACGTAAGGGAGATAAATATTTTAATTCTGAATACAATTGAGCTGGTCTTAAATTAGCAAAAAGATTAAAATGCTTTCTTAATGGTAATAAAGAAGCTCTTTCAGGACGCTTATCTATTGGAAGATGATCCCATTTTTTTCCACCTACAGAACCAAATAAAATAGCATCTGAATTTTCACATCCTAGCAATGTTTTTTTTGGTAAAGCTACCCCTTCTTGATCAATAGCAGCACCTCCAATATTAAATTCCTTTATTTCTAAAGGTAAAGAAAAATGATTTTTTAAAATATTTAAAATTTTATATGCTTCTCGCATAACTTCAGGACCTATCCCGTCACCAGGTAGTACCGAAATACGATATTTTGTTTTCATAAAAAAGATATTCTCTCTTAAAAATCAATATTAATATAAAAATATAATTATTGTTTTTTTAAATTTTTTAAATTTTTATTAACTTGTTTAGCCTTCCATATATTATTTAATACATTAACCATTGCTTTAGCTGAAGACTCCATAATATCAGTAGCCAAACCTACACCATGAAATTTACGTTTTTTATATTCTACTAAAATATCAACTTGCCCTAATGCATCTTTACCCTTACCTTTAGCAACTAATTGAAATTTTTGTAAAACAATAGGAAAATGTGTAATTCTATTCAAGGCTTGATAAATAGCATCAACTGGTCCATTACTAGTAGTAGAAGCTTCAGTATATATTTTTTTACCACATAATAATGTTACTGATGCAGTAGATAAATTATTAGAAATCGATTGTACGCTAAAAAATTTTAAACTAAAATATTCTGATTCATCTTGTTGTTTATTAATAAAAGCTAATGCTTCTAAATCATAATCAAAAACTTGACCTTTTTTATCTGCTAATTTTAAAAAATCAGTATAAAGTTCATCAATATTATAATCATTTTCTTTATAACCCATTTCATTCATGTAATGTTTTACTGCTGCTCTTCCAGAACGAGAAGTAAGATTTAATTTTACTTTTTTTAAACCAATACTGATAGGATCAATAATTTCATAATTTTCTCTATTTTTCAGCACTCCATCTTGATGAATACCTGAAGAATGTGCAAATGCATTACTACCTACTATAGCTTTGTTAGATGGGATAGGCATATTACAAATACTACTAACGATTTGACTAGTTCGATAAATTTCTTTATGATTAATATTAGTTGATACACCTAGAATATCTTCTCTTACCTTAATAGCCATAATTACTTCTTCTAATGCTGTATTTCCTGCTCTTTCACCAATCCCGTTAATAGTCCCCTCGATTTGTCTAGCACCTGCTTGTATCGCTGATATTGAATTTCCTACGGCCATTCCTAAATCATCATGGCAATGTACTGAAATAGTAGATTTATGAATATTAGGTACTTTTTCAAATAAATTTTTAATGATAAAAGATAATTCATTTGGGATAGTGTATCCTACAGTATCAGGGATATTAATTGTTTTTACACCACAAGATATTAGTTTTTCAACAATACGACATAAATTATCAATTGTAGTTCGACTTGCATCTTCACAAGAAAATTCAATATCATCAGTATAACGCAAAGCTCTCTTGACTGAAAAAATAGCCATATCTATAATTTCATTGAAGTTTTTTCTTAGTTTAGATTCCATATGTAATGTTGATGTTGCTAAAAAAATATGAATTCGAAAAGAATTAGATGCAGACATTGCTTCACCTGCTACATCAATATCTTTTTCTATACAACGTGCTAAACTACATACTCTACTATTTTTTATTTTTTGAGATATTGTTTGAACAGATTTAAAATCACCTGGAGATGAAATAGGAAATCCTACTTCCATAATATCTACTCCAGATTTTTCTAGACATAATGCAATTTGTAGTTTTTCTTTAACACTGAGACTAGCTTGCAATGCTTGCTCTCCATCACGTAGAGTTGTATCAAAAATAATAACTTTAGAATTCATAAAAATTGTTCTCGATAAAATAAACGTTTATTAAATAACATTATATTATACAATAAAAATTTCATAAGACATCGTTGTACAAAAAAATGATTTTTTTGTACAACGATGTCTTATGAAATTTTTATTGTATAATGTGATTGTTATTTTTGTTTATATAACTTACATAAATTACTATATTCGATATCTATCTTTTTTTTGAGGCCTTTTGGACCTATCTTAGTTAATTCGCTGGCTGTATAATAATTTATTAAAGCATTCAAAATTTTTTTTCTAGCTGTTTTTTCATCTAATTTTGATATCAGTTTTATATCTGAAAAAGAGAGAAATATTTTTTGATCTTCTATATTTTGAGATACATTTTTTTGCTTAGATAAAAAATAATTTATTTTTTTTTCTGAAATATTGCATAATGTAAAAAACATAGGTGTCAAAAATATTTTTTTAGATGCATAATTACTTATTATTTTATTATTTGTTTTTTTAGATTTAACAAAACCCATCGGTTCTAAAAAATCACTTATAAGACGAGAAGCACGAGTAATAGATTTGTTTCCAGATTCTGAAAAAGTAGATAATCCACATTCATCTGCTAATTTTTCAATAGAAGCTTCAACTAATTTAGAATTAATATCACAATAATATAACATAGCAAGTACTATAGCTCTCATAGCACATGCGCGATGTTCATTTAATCGTCTAAATCGAATTAAAACATTACCAGTTTTAGGATCTACAGGTAGCAAAGTGTAATTTAATTTACTTCTAGCAACATCTATTTCTGATGCCTTTTTCATTGCATAACAAATAAACGCAGATCTTTTTTTTTCATTTTTAGATGGATTAAAAAATGGTTTGGGATTATATATGTAATTTTTTCTAGACACTAAATATACTTGTATTAAAATAAAATTTTAAAAAGAAAAATTTTCAATTAAACAAAATAATAAATATAAAATTTAATACTTTATTTTTCAAAATTAAAAATTAACAAACACAAAAATTTAAAAAAAATAAATTTTTTAAATAAAAATCAACGAATAAGATGTTGTTTTTTACTCATTTTATCAATATATGCCATACCAAAAGCAGATAAAACAAAAGTTAAATGAATTATAACACATAATATAATTTTATTATCTAATATCTTTTCTGCTTCCATAAAAAGACGCAAAAGATGAACAGAAGAAATTGCTACTATTGATGATGCGACTTTATTTTTTATGGAATTTACATCCATCGTACCCATCCATCCTAATCTTTTTTGATTATCTTGTATGTCCATTTTAGAAATAAAATTTTCATAACCAGAAAACATAACCATTACCAATAAACCACCTACTAACGCAATATCAATTAATGATAAAACAACTAAAACCAATCCAGACTCAGATATATCAACAATATCTGGCATGATAAATAAAATTTGTTGAAAAAATTTTAATGTTAATAATACAAAACCAAAAGATAATCCTATATAGACAGGAAACATTAACCAACGAGAAGCATATATCCCTCTTTCAATCATTTTTTCCATTTTTTTTTCCTATATTTTTTTTAAATATACTATATTATTTTTTTTTATACATAATTTGTTTTTAAAAATTTATTTGTCATCAAAATTTTAATAATTTATTATTGAAAATAATTAAAATCTATGTTAAAAATAGATTAAATCATATTTATTCATAAAAAAAAATAAAAGTAAAGTTATATATTCTGAAAATTTTTAAATATTAATATTTATTTCAACAATCTAATTAATCTACTATAGGTATCATTTTATGATATCAAGAAAACATTATATTAATAATCCCAATCCCTTTTTTACGCCTCCTAAAGGTAATAAACCACGCCCTGCATTTATTCGTTATGCTATGAAAAGAGCTGAAACAATAGATGTAGCTCGATGCGAATTAAATTATATCCTTCAGATTAAAAAAATTAAAATTGAATTTCCAAAAAAAAGATTTAGAAGATTGAATGAACATCGTGCATGTGCTATGAGAGCTATGGTTTTAGCTATGATTTATCATTTCAATATTTCTTCAGATTTAGTTCAAGCATCTGTTGAACAATTATCTGATGAATGTGGTTTATCTACATTATCTAAAGCAGGAAATAAATCTATTACACGAGCATCTAGATTAATTACTCATTTTATGGAACCAATGGGTTTTGTTACTTGTAAGAAAAAATGGGATAAAATATTAGGAAATTATATGCCTAAAATTATTACCCTTACTCCATTATTTTTTCAGTTGTTTGATATTTCTGAAAATAAACTAATAAACGCTAAAAAACAACAATTAGGATGGATAAATAAAAATCTTATTGATAAAGGCTTACAACCAATAACAATGGTTGATGCGAAAAGACGTTCTCAAGATATACAAATAAAAAATATTGTTAAATATAGGATATCTAAACATGCTTTTTATAAAAAGAGAAGAAATGCTCAACGTTTAATTGCGTTAGATGAAAAAGAAGCAAGACAAACTATTCTTCGTGCACTAGTAGCTAAATATTCTATCAGTGAGTTAACAAAACTAGGTCCTAACGGATTAAAAAAACAGGTTAATATTAGTTATTCCTATTTAAGAAAAATTGCAACAAACAGATATTCAGATACTTAAAAATTTTTTTTTAAAAAATTTTTTTAATACGTTTTTTACGTACCCTACCCCTATTTTTTAAAATCATAAATATTCAATATATTATATCTTTATATTAAAAATTATTTTTTTTTTTATTTTTAAATAAAATTTTTTTTTAATTTTATTAATTTTTTATAAAAAATTTCAATAAATGCACATGGACTTTTTTTATTAATGCGTCTTATGTAATAAATGCAAAATAACAATGTATTAAAAATAAATAAAAAAATATATAAACATAAAAAAAAATAGCGAAAATTTTTTAAAAAATTTTCGCTATTATTTTAAAAAGA
>NC_017260.1 GCF_000225465.1 Buchnera aphidicola str. Ua (Uroleucon ambrosiae) | reverse complement strand
GGTATCTTCTGACTTTTAACTATTTTAATTAAACTAGACATCCTATTGGGATTAAAAGAAATAACCTAATTCAAAGTGATAGCACAAACATTAAATTTTTAATTTAAATACATGCATGTGAAATAATTTTAATATCTACAGTATTACGATAGACGACAACATTATTTTTATGTTTTCTTAACTGATCTACAAGATTATAAGTAAATGAGTCAATAGTATCTAAAATTAAAATATTAGCCATTGTTAAAAAAGATCTGTTGTATGATTCGCTGTTTTAATAGTATTGATTACAGCTTTTGCTTTATTGAAACTTTCTTGTATTTCTTCTGTCGCTATTGAGTTCAATACAATTCCTGCTCCTGCTTGAATAGTTGCAACATTGTTTTCTATATAAGCTAAACGGATAGTAATACAGGTATCTAAATCTCCAGAATCGGTAAAATAACCTATAGCACCACCGTAACTCCCCCCCCCCGTGTTTCTTTTTCATATTCAGAAATTAATTGCATAGCACGTACTTTAGGTGCACCAGTCAAAGTTCCCATATTCATACAGGAAGAGTAAGCATGGAGTGCGTCTAAATGAGATTTAAGTGTACCAATCACACGCGTGAGACCAAATGCATATAACATGGGAATATTTATCGACTTTCAATAACTCTGTAACGTATCGCGATCCCGGTTTACCAATATAAGCAAGATCGTTTTACGTAGGAAATCTAAAAATATTAAATACTTGTGTTTTTTAGTTAACTCTCCCGTTTCAATTGGATTCTACTATCTTTATCTCAAATTTATACTACCGTTTTTATTTTTTCTCCTAGATTGCGTCTCTGCTTATAATTAAGATAGAGTTCAATTTTTCCTGTTTTTCGCTTGTTATATTCTAAAAAAATTTCGGAGGAACACTCTTTAAATAATGTAAAGATTTCATTCGTGAATACAAAAAAAAGTAGCAAGACTGGGATAATTTTTGTCACTCTTAAAATGCTCATAAAAAATATGATAACACAGTAAAAAATTTTCGAGGAGACGGGGGATTACTTAAAAAACATCACTTTTTTGAATGAATATTTGCAATTATTGAATGATTGATAAATATTGATAATCGATCATTTTAGAAGTCAGTAAAATATTTTAGCAGACTAGAATATTTATATGATACTTCAATATCCCGGTAATGGTTGTTTGCATTTATTTTTTTTAATTTCTACTGATCTTTTAAGAATGCTGTATTTTCATAAATATTGTAATTAAATAAGTTGTTGTTTGAATAATGTACGTTTGTTTTTAATAGTCCTAGACTAATCAAGCTTTAGCTCTAAATCAAAATATCTATTAAAGTATGTTTATTTGTAGACCCAATGAGATAATCATTCAAAATTAGCAATTTGATCAAATAAAATCGTCTTCTAAAAAGATTGTTTTTGTTTAATTTTGTTAAGTTTTTTTAACACCTTTAAAAAAATATCAAGCGATTAATATGACTCTTGATCACATGTTTAGATTATCATGAATAGTTTTATTGGTAAAGATACATAATTAAATGCATGCGTCTTAACTGTGTGAAACATTTGTATTGTGTTATGTAGTCTGTTTTAAAATTTGATAAGATGACTATCTTATTTGCGAAAAAATAAATAAGTGAATCTGTGTGTGAAATGTTTTATTTCAGACATATGTATTGAGATGATCGATTTTTATGATTATTTTGATAATTTTAGTATTTGATTAATAGCTACTGGTTTTAATAAAATTATGCGACTGATTCCAATTCTAAAGTTCAGTTTAATCCCCATAATAATATATTCATTTTCCATTCGTTGAACTAAATACAAGCTTGCGTATATTGAATTAATAGATGTCAATTCATAAACAATGCATCATTGAAAATATTCTGAAAAATTAATACATTTATTTGATTCAGTCAGGAATATAGAATACTGTTATTCATTTTTAAAAACTAATATCTTGAATAGTATCATATTTTTTTCATATTCATAGTTATATTTTAGTATTTAAATACGTTATAAAAATTATAAAACAGATATAAATTTATTAAATTTTATTGTGATCTTTGCATATAAAAACTATTATTCAATTAATGCATCTAGACAATATTTTTAAAAGACAGTCCAAATCAAAAAATATTATTGACAATAACTGTCTTAACACATGATCGGGATATTTATTAAATATATTTTAAATATGTATCTATTTTGATCATGAATATGATATTTTTTGACCTTTTATTTCATTTTTCAACGATGCCCAATGTATAATTTGTTTTAATATTTGATCACCAGCAGGAGTTAAAATAGATTCGGGATGAAATTGCAAGCCACATACGCGCTCAGTTTTGTGTCGAACAGACATAATTATCTGATTAAAATAAGAATTGATAACAAAATCTTTGGGTGCATTGCTACAAATCAACGAATGATATCGAGCTACGGGTAAATATTGAGGAACGTTTTTAAACATCTCTAAACCGTCGTGACTGATCGAAGACACTTTTCCATGGAATATTTCACCTGAGTATTTAATTTGACCACCATAAGCTTCTACGATGGCTTGATGCCCTAAACAAATCCCGATCATTGGTATCTTCTGACTTTTAACTATTTTAATTAAACTAGACATACAACCGGCATCACGGGGTAAACCTGGTCCAGGTGATAGCATTAAAATTGGATTTGTTAGTTGGATCAGTGCATGTGAAATAATTTTAATATCTACAGTATTACGATAGACGACAACATTATTTTTGTGTTTTCTTAACTGATCTACAAGATTATAAGTAAATGAGTCAATATTATCTAAAAGTAAAATATTAGCCATTTTTAAA
The DNA here is from genome assembly GCF_000225465.1 of Buchnera aphidicola str. Ua (Uroleucon ambrosiae). NCBI lineage: Bacteria > Pseudomonadati > Pseudomonadota > Gammaproteobacteria > Enterobacterales > Erwiniaceae > Buchnera > Buchnera aphidicola. Next base: position 2,037 of record NC_017260.1, on the reverse strand, counting down.
AAGATCCCGTTGTATGATTCGCTGTTTTAATAGCATTGATTACAGCTTTTGCTTTATTGAAACTTTCTTGCATTTCTTCTGTCGCTATTGAGTTCAATACAATTCCTGCTCCTGCTTGAATAGTTGCAACATTGTTTTCTATATAAGCTGAACGAATAGTAATACAGGTATCTAAATCTCCAGAATCGGTAAAATAACCTATAGCACCACCGTAACTTCCCCGTGTTTCTTTTTCATATTCAGAAATTAATTGCATAGCACGTACTTTAGGTGCACCAGTCAAAGTTCCCATATTCATACAGGAAGAGTAAGCATGGAGTGCGTCTAAATGAGATTTAAGTGTACCAATAACACGCGAAACCAAATGCATAACATGGGAATATTTATCAACTTTCAATAACTCTGCAACGTATCGCGATCCCGGTTCACAAATACGAGCAAGATCATTACGTGCTAAATCTACAAGCATTAAATGTTCCGCTAGTTCTTTTTGATTAGTTCTCATTTCTAATTCGATTCTACTATCTAAATCGTAATCTATATTGCCGTTTTTTGTTTTTCCTCTGGGCCTTGTTCCTGCTATAGGATAGAGTTCAATTTGCCTAGTTTGGTTGTTATATTTTAAAGAGCTTTCGGGAGAAGCTCCAAATAATGTAAACATTTCATCTTGCATAAAAAACATATAAGGGCTAGGATTATTTGTTTTTAATTCTTGATATGCGGATAACGGGTGATAACACGGTAAAAAAAATTTTCGAGAAGGGACTACTTGAAAAATATCACCTTTTTGAATGAATATTTGCAATTGTTGAATGATTGATAAGTATTCAGAATCAGTCATATTTGAAGTTAGTGAAGCTTCTTTGTATACTGGAATATTTGTATTATACTTTAATATTCCAGGTAATTTTTGTTTGAGTTTATTTTCGATTTCTATTGATCGTGTTTGAATTCTGTATTTTTCATTAACATTATGACTAAACAAGCTATTTTGAATGATACATGTTTGTTTTTCATGATCCCAGACTAATAAAGTTTCAGCTAAATAAAAACATATATCAGGGCATTTTTGTTTTCGAGCTAAATGAGATAATAATTCAAAATTAGCAATAAGATCATAAGAAAATAAGCCTCCAAAAAAGATTGCCTTGCTAATTTTTTGGGGATTTGTAAATACGCGCATAATGAATCTAAAACAATCAAATATTGATATTGATAAAATTTTTTGATCTTCATCAATGTTTTTATCTACACATGGAAAAATTAAATTCATACTTTGATTATTTTCAAATATTTTTATTGTGTTGCTTAACGTATGTTTTAAAGCCTTCAATATTGCCATCCCATTGAGAGAGAAAGCAGTTATCTGAACAGAATTTTTTATTGCGGATATGCGTATTGCACTATCAATGATCATAATGCTTTCTAAGTTTCGTTTCTTATTAATTTCTGCTGTTTCTAATAATAGTGTTTGGGGCCTTAATCCACAAATATGATTAAAAATAATAGTTGGATCTGGGTGATAATGCGTTTTTTTTTGCATAATTTCAATTTTATGACGGCTATTTTTCATTTAATCTTATATCTCATTTAATCTTAAAATTAAAATTTTTTTATTTTTAAACAAATAATACATTTAAGTATAACATAAATATTTTAAATAAATATTAATATTAATAATATAATTATATTAAACTTAAAAAGAAAAAAACAAAAAACAATAATAATTTTATTTTTATTATTATTATTATTATTTAGTTTTTTTTTGTTTTGTTTTTTTTAATAAACTATAGTCTTAATAAAGACTATATTAAAAATACAATTTTATCAAATATTTTTTTATTTAAATGCAAACTATGTCTGTAATTATTTTAGTTTTAATTAATATATTAATATTTCTTTCAAATAAATTAAATAAGAAACAATGTTTCTGTGGATAACTTTCCAAAATCTGTGGATAACTTTCCAAAATCTGTGGATAACTTTCCAAAATCTGTGGATAACTTTCCAAAATCTGTGGATAACTTTCCAAAATCT